>NZ_AP026672.1 GCF_027946175.1 Nitratiruptor tergarcus DSM 16512 | reverse complement strand
GCCTTCTGGATAAGCTGCAGTGTTCTCACGCTATCACTAGAGGATTGAGAGCTGTTTTGTTCAAGAGCATTTCCAAAAGTGATTTTTCCATTCTCTATCAATACAGATTCTAATGTTTTGATATGCATCTTATTAGAATTTAATCTTACCCAGCGAAGATATGTTCCATCAAATCCATCTAGTTTGGCTACAAAAGATCCATATTTACTTACATATATCCAGGCATAAGGATCATAATTCTCTGGATTTGAATCTCCATAGTAGACAAAATATCCATTGATATTATATGACTGCCCAGCTATTTTACGAGCAACATTGTGTGCCTTCTGGATAAGCTGCAACTGTCTGTTACTTTCATCTTGTGATGCTACAGATGAACTACTGTGAGATGAATTTACAGAGCTTGATGAACTGCTGCTTGATGAACTGCTGCTACTTGCTGAGTAAGTAATAGGCTCTATGCAAAGATGATCGAGCCATTGCCCACCTTTTGCCTCACATGCAGCCTTTTTTGCACTTTCATCTTGTGATGCTACAGATGAACTACTGTGAGATGAATTTACAGAGCTTGATGAACTACTGCTACTTGCTGAGTAAGTAATAGGCTCTATGCAAAGATGATCGAGCCATTGCCCACCTTTTGCCTCACATGCAGCCTTTTTTGCACTTTCATCTTGTGATGCTACAGATGAACTACTGTGAGATGAATTTACAGAGCTTGATGAACTGCTGCTTGATGAACTGCTGCTACTTGCTGAAGGAAACGTAAAAGTGAGAGTTTTTTGATATGTCTTATTTTCATCTTTAAAAAGATAGTGAATAGCAAAATTTGCTTGAACACTATTACAAACTTTTTGTGCTGGAAGATTCAATTGCAACAAATCATGAGGATACAACACCACAGAGGAGCTATCAGGAGAGGGAAGCTCATATTCTATCTTGTGACCATTTGATGAAAAACGAAACTCTCCTGAGCTTTTATTAGATGTAGCATTTACTTTGAATTTAGCACAAGAATTAAGAGTTCCTAAAACTGTTATATTGTGATTAATATTTGGATCAATACCATCTAGTAAACCTTCTAAAGGGGCATCTCCAGCTTTTATATTGACATGGTAATCTATACTCTGAGAGTGTGGTGTTTGGGTAACAGTGATATCAGGGATATCAGGATCAAAAAGATACTCTCCTACCGTATTTCCTACAATCTCTTTTACAATCCCATCGGGACATGATTGTTGGATTTCACGTACTTTATCAAAATTTTCCACTGGATCACCGTAGCGATCAAACTTTATGTGTTTGAGCCAATTCATTTTATCTGTATCATCAAATGTATAATAAGCATAGAGCTTTACTTTTGGATAAGACAAAAATCCCATATATGAACGCATGATTTTATCTGCTTGAGCAAAAGAGATATAAAGCCATCCTCCTTTTTGTGTATACGCTGGAATATTTTTAAAGGTATAACTCCCTTCAACATTTTCAAAGAAAAAAAATAGGGGATTGTATCCAGCAAAGAGATAACGAGTACTCTCTTCTTTAGAAGAAAAATCATAAGAATACTCATGAAACTCGTCTCTTAGTACCTTAAAATTACGAAAATCTATATCTTGTACTACAGATTCATCTGGTACAAAATAGATCATACCTGCATGTGAAGAGTTATATCTTATATAAAAAAATAGTTTAAAATCTTTTGTATGGGGAGGAATATAGATACGGTAGCGCAACCATGTATCATTGCACCACTTTTTGTCATGAGGATTTCCCGTATCAATGCAGTTGTCATCTTTGCATTGGATACGATAGGAGGGACCATAAGAGAGATAGTCTGTTTTTAATTTAAGGGTATTTCCACTGTGTAAAATTTGATCTTTAAAACTTTTTCCAGAACTCAAAGTATTAATCTGATGCAAAGAAACATATCTCTCACTTGCAAAAAGCATACTCATAAAAAGAAAAAAAATAGTTAATTTTTTCATACTATATCCTACAACGAAGATGGTGCTAAAGATATTATATCAAGAAGGCAGTAACAGAGGGGTTATTTTCTCCCCAAAGGGGAGAGATATTATCTATTGTAAGGGTTGTAAAGATGGTTGTTGAGATACAATCCACCAATATCTTTTGCCATGAGTGTTGTTGGAATAACAGGCAATCCTGTTTTGTTTCCATCGTTTGTAGGAACAGTACTCAAATCTATATCAATATATCCACCAGTTTTGAATGCATACTGTGTAACATATGGATCATTGAAGCCACCAGATGGATCGTGATCGAAGATTGTACCAACTTCATGATCTACAGTGATAACAGGACATCCTGGATGTTCTTCTTCAGGTGGTGTTTGTGCAGAAATCTCATCCTCTGGATTTGTTCCTCCTGTACTACTACCTCCATTTGATGGGCAAAAATTTGTATATATACTTGTATGACATGGATTATGTTCACATGCTTGTGCAAGCTCTGTCATATCTCTAAACATTGTATCAGCTGTACTTATATTGTATTCAGTAATATTAGGTTTCATATATGGATATGTAAAGAGTACCTGCATTGGAGCAATCTCTGTTTGATCCTCATTTCCTTCATAAAGAACATAGACATGTTTTTTATTGAAAAGTGCACTGTACCCAGTCGCAGTTGTGTCAGAATATGTAGATGAAATAGCACTTGTATCCGGTCCTAATACTCCATCTGTTTTTGGTTCAGTAGCTAAATCTTCAATAGCAAGCATTTGAAGCTTCATGAATCTTTTGTCTTTATCTTCAGTTGCATTAGCATAGATAGTTTGCTCACCAGTCAAATCTGCTCCACTTACATCAGATGCATTAGAATCATTGAGATCATTTGCATTATTCCATATTCTTGCTCCAGTATAGAAGACTGTTTTATTAAATTCACAACCTTCACTCCAGTGAAATACAGATGAATTTATTTCGTTAATAATTCCTTGAGGATCATAAGCAGCAAGTCCAAGAACCTCTACATATCCTCTCTCAGCTTGATCATCTGCATTTGCAGCAGATTCACTAAGATTTTTCTTGAAGCCATCTACATCGGCTCGTAGCACTGGCTCTATGAGCGTGATATTGTTCTCTACACAATCGCCACTCGCATTATCATCTCTTACTGTAAGAATAACTTGTTTCTGCCCAAGCATCAAAGAGTCGTCATGAGATTCGATATAGACATTTCCATTTTCTTTGTAGATTACAGCATCCCATACATCTCCAGGAGTCAAGTAAATAGGAAAGTCAACCAACTCTTTAGAGTCTTTCCCACCTCTTACAACAACTTTTGCAACTACTGCCTTTGTTGTATTAGTATTAACTACCTTAATCTCTGTTTTCCAAGGACCTACAGCATAGTATACAGGAGCTATAAGATAATCACCTGTTCCATCTGTTGCAATATTTGCAGCGATAGCCGCACCCCCAGTCAATGCAAGCGCTGCAGCACCTGATATGATTGCTTTCTTTAGACTCATAGTCTCTCCTTCCTTTTTATAAGTTCGTTTCTAGTCAACATAGGTATAAACCTAGTGTCTATTATCGTTACTTCAAACAGATTGATTATAACACAAAAAATATAATGTTTGCTTTAAAGTAATTTAAATATTTATTACTGAAAATCCGCATCTTCAGGATTTCTTGGAGGCAGAATTGTTTGATAGAATTTGTGATACCACTTCCCATCAATGTAGATCCATTTATCTTTTCTTGGATATAAATTTTTTCCTATCTTTACAACTCTTGTTACAATTGCAATATTAGGATGACTATATTTAATATTCTTCAATGTAATGGTAGTCCCCTTATAGATACCACCAATAAGTTCCTTGTATTTATTAAAATCTTTTATATATTGCTGATAGGGAAGCTCATATGAAAAGCTCGTTTTATAATCTCCTTTAATTCTTGCCTGCCAATAGTTCGCAAAGGCGCTTACTAATTTTTTCTCTTTAGAAGATCCTTGAAAATAAGCTTTATTTATCTTGATATTTTGATATGACGGAATTTTTGTAGCACATCCCCAAAAAAGAGCAGTAAAAAGTAAAAAAGTAACATATCTCATTACTGCTCCTTCGGTAAATATTTCTCTAAAATCTCTTTTCTTTTTTTAGCAAATAGCTGTTTATGTAGTTTATTTTCAATTTCTTCTTTGACCTCTTCAAAAGGCTTATATCCTTGAGATGGTATATATTTTTCTATGTAGTAGACATCTATAATATCAGATCGAACAACGATAGGGGGAATAGCGTAATGCTCTTTACCTTTTTGTAAAAAACTTGCAATATTTGTTTTAAGTCTCTCTTTTTCTACAGTCCCCTGATAGATAACTTTTCCTTTGAATTGTGTAAGTAGTATATCTTTATCTTTTGGATATTGATTGACTTTTTTATAAAACTCCAAAGCATCTTGATAGCTTTTAAATCTTATTCTTTCTATTTGTACTTTATCACTTTTTTTATACTCTTTAATATGATCATAGTAGTAAGATTTAAGTATTTCTGGAGAAATTTTGATACTCTTTTGTAAATGAGTCACAAAGTTATCTGCAAGTTTAATTTCTAACTCTATTTTGATACGATTCTTCTCTCTTGGAGTCAAAAGTCCTTGCTTGAGATACTCATTTGCCAAAATTCTATTTTCTAAAACAACTTTTCTCGCCCCTTTTTCTTTAATACGAAAACGAAATTTTTTGAAAAGATAATTTTTTAAAGTAAATATATCCCCTTTTGATACACGAATAGGAGGAGTATCTGGCTTTATATCAACTTCTATAGCAAAGAGAGATGATGTCAAAAATAAAAGTAAGAAGCTCACAAAAAATTTCATATTATATCCTTCACTGATGCGATTTAACTTAAAAATTTATTAAAGTATACATTTGGAAGGCATGAGCCTTCCATCGGAGAATTGAAGAAAAGAAAAATTAAAGGTGTGGAAGAGCTGAATTTTCGCCTGTAGAAGACGTTTCACTTGAAGATTCAGAGCTGCTGCTTGCTTCTTCAGAACTGCTTGCTTCTTCAGAACTGCTTGCTCCAGTATGAGGTAGTCCTCCCATTTCACTACTGCTTGCTTCTTCAGAACTGCTTGCTTCTTCAGAACTGCTTGCTTCTTCAGAACTGCTTACTTCTTCAGAACTGCTTGCTCCAGTATGAGGTAGTCCTCCCATTTCACTACTGCTTGCTTCTTCAGAACTGCTTACTTCTTCAGAACTGCTTACTTCTTCAGAACTGCTTACTTCTTCAGAACTGCTTACTTCTTCAGAGCTACTTACTTCTTCAGAACTACTTACTTCTTCGCTTGAAGAAGCACCACATTCCTCTCCAGGCGCACATTCTTCTTCAGAACTACTTACTTCTTCAGAACTACTTACTTCTTCAGAGCTACTTACTTCTTCAGAGCTACTTACTTCTTCAGAGCTACTTACTTCTTCAGAGCTACTTACTTCTTCAGAGCTACTTACTTCTTCAGAGCTACTTACTTCTTCAGAGCTACTTACTTCTTCAGAACTACTTACTTCTTCAGAACTACTTACTTCTTCAGAACTACTTACTTCTTCAGAACTACTTACTTCTTCAGAACTACTTACTTCTTCAGAACTACTTACTTCTTCAGAACTACTTACTTCTTCAGAACTACTTACTTCTTCAGAACTACTTACTTCTTCAGAACTGTTATAATATCCACCACTACTATAATAGGTACTACTGCTTTCTTGACCTGAAGAAGATTCACCACCGCCTATACTTGGAAAGTCTCCTGTGCCTGTAGAACTTGCTTCAGAACTGCTTACTTCTTCAGAACTGCTTTCTTGACTTGAAGAAAATTCACCACCGCCTATACTTGGAAAGTCTCCTGTGCCTGTAGAACTTGCTTCAGAACTGCTTACTTCTTCAGAACTGCTTTCTTGACTTGAAGAAGATTCACCACCGCCTATACTTGGAAAGTCTCCTGTGCCTGCAGAACTTGCTTCAGAACTGCTAACTTCTTCATTGCTTGAAGATGCTTCGCTTGAAGAAGTACCACAAGGTTTCCCTGGCAAACATTCGCTACTGCTTGCTTCTTCAGAGCTACTTGCTTCTTCAGAGCTACTTGCTTCTTCAGAGCTACTTGCTTCTTCAGAGCTACTTGCTTCTTCAGAACTGCTTACTTCTTCACTGCTGCTTGCTTCTTCACTGCTTGAAGATGCTTCGCTTGAAGAAGTACCACAAGGTTGCCCTGGCAAACATGCACTGCTGCTTACTTCTTCACTGCTGCTTACTTCTTCAGAACTGCTTACTTCTTCACTGCTGCTTGCTTCTTCACTGCTTGAAGATGCTTCGCTTGAAGAAGTACCACAAGGTTGCCCTGGCAAACATGCACTGCTGCTTACTTCTTCACTGCTGCTTACTTCTTCAGAACTGCTTACTTCTTCACTGCTGCTTGCTTCTTCACTGCTTGAAGATGCTTCGCTTGAAGAAGCTCCATAAGTACCTGCATATGTGGCTATATATGGCGCACCAACTGCATCGAAATTTCCAGTAGCACTTTCAAGTTTATTTTGAAGTTCTCTTAGTTCACTAGGTAATATCTCGTCAAATGTTTTACCATTTTTTATTGCTGCTATCAAATCTTGTAGACTATTTATATTTTCACCACTCGCTTCACTACTTGAGCTTCCTTCTGCGCTACAAGGCTGCCCTGGTAAACAAGCTCTTGCATTCGCACTTGTTTTATTTTCAAGATATGATAGAAGAGCAGATACCAAAACCGCCGCTCTTTGAAGTGCAGCATCTTGAACTTCTGGAAGAGCTACATCAAGATCTGTATTTGCAGGAAGGCCCAAAAATGTAACAACTTCTGCTGCTGTAGCACCTGCTGCTATCAATGTAGCAAACGGGTTAATATTATTATAGTTTGCAGGTGCAGCCATTGGAGGAGCATAAGGTTCACCGTTATCTATAACACCGTTTCCATTAACATCAATAATACCATTTTGTGCTTTCATATTTTCAGTACAAGTTTGACCTGCAGGAAATTGATATTCTCCAGGATTGTTTGTAGCAGCAGCTTGCAAACTTCCACATGTTACATTAGCTCCCAATACCCAACCATCAGATACTTTGACAGTTTTTACAGCTAGAGCACTACTAGATGAACTCGAAACAGAGCTACTAGATGAACTAGCTGAAGCTGTAGAAGATCCTCCACCGCCACAACCTGTAAATACAGCAGTTGCAGTTAATAAAGATGCGGTTATTACACTTATCATACCGGATTTGTTCATAACTTTATTCCTTTTATAGGGGATTTTATGCAATTTCTAAAAATTATACATAAAAAAAGGTTAGTTGTCTATTAATTTTAATTATCGATTTTATTTAAAAATTTCAAAAACACGATTTTTTTGATTATAAGAGAGAAAAAGGAGATATTTTTCCCCCTTTTTTTTCTCTTTTGCAATTGCTTCTCCTGGGAGATACTCTCTCTTTTTTCCTTGTAAGGAAGGAAAAATGCGAAATTTTTTTATATCTTTCACCAATATGTCTGCAAAGATATATTGTATTTTTTCAAGATTTACAGGAAGTTTAAAAGGATAAGCAGATTCTAAACGTACAAGTGTTTTTTCTTTTGGATGAACATAATAAGCTACATAAGCAAAAGGGATATGATGTAAAGAATTTTTTGTAGCGAGATAGACAATATTGTAATTTTTATTAAATATTTTTTCTATGTGGGCTTCATTTGATTCGTAGATATCAGTATAGAGGAGTTTAAAAAGGTAACCTTCTTTATTTATCACTATCGATTTTTTTGTTAAAATAGCATTTGACTTTTTTTGCGTCTCCAATGCTTTATAGAGAAAAAATACGACAATAACTGTTAAAGCAATAGCTACCATAAGTTCTATGAGAGTAAACGCTCTTTTCACATCGCATCCACTACAAAAAGATGATCTCCACCATTACCTTGGATAGAGATTTTCGTAAAAGTAAAATTCAAAAGATTTGCTTGATTTTTCTCCTCTTCTTCCACAAATTGTTGAGAAAAACCTTCTAAAGTTGGAAGAGAGATTTTTGCTTCGCTTTCTTGATAAAGAAATTTTTTTCCTTTTAAAATTTTGAGTAGTTCAATATCATCTATCAAAAATTCTTGCTCAACAAAATCATAAAGAGATTTTTTGAGGTGATTGAAATCTGGATTTCTGTGAGCAACTACCACACTTATACTATCAATCACTTGCTCTTTTTTTGATATTTTTTGCATGAAATCTAATCCTGCTCCTGCATTTTTTAAAAGAGCAGTTCCAACAAGAGCTAAAATCATCACAGCAATCATTACTTCAATGATAGTAAATGCTTTTTTCATCATTCCTATTTTTGGTAAGATTATAGCAAAAAGGGGTTATAATGGCTATCGAAAAGATAAAGTTACCTGCTATCAAAAAACATAACAGTCTCACCGATGGCTATATCCCAAAATCTTCAAAACAGGTTCTTCCGGATAAACTTCTCAATGCTCTGTATTACAAATATGAGCGAGAAGGGAATAAATTTGTTATGTCTTTATCTGAACTAAAACAGCTTTTGGGTTTGCGCTCTGATGGCAATGTTGAGAGAATATATGAAGCAATAGGAATTCTACGTCATCCTGTAGCTGTCAAAGATTTTACCTATAAAGGCAAAAAAGCAAAATGGGCATCAGTAAGTTTTTTAAAAGAGGCGGTACGCTGGGTAGAAAAAGAGAATTTTATAGAATTTGAAATATCTGATATGATGATTGAGGTTTTGAAGCAAAAAGTTGGATATACTGAACTTGATCTTGATATATGTAGCAAGTTCAAAACAAAATATGGACTAAAAATATACGAGATGTATAAACGTTACCATCGTATCAAAAATGATGATAAAAATCTAGCAATCATTAAAAAAGATCTTGATGAGCTTAATAAAAAATTTGGTTCAGAATACAAAACACCATCTGGATTGCTAAGAGGGATTCGAAGAGGACTTAAAGAGATAAAGAAGATTACTGGAGAAGATATTAGTTGTTTTTACGATAAGAAGAAAAAGTTTTTCGTATTTTTTTGGAAAATACCGACTCGATATCCAAAACTTCGTATTCCTTATAAAAGAATTGATGAGCTTATAGAGTGGTATTTAGAGCATCAGAAAGAGGCAATTGATATCAAAAATATACAAAAATATAGAGAAAGTTTAAAAAAATCTATATTAGAAGATGAATTTGATGGACTTGATATTCTTTATAGAGGGATGATGATGTACAAATATAACATCTTGAATATAGAAAAATACTATGATGAGATTACAGGTAAGTATAAGGATTTTAATAATTATCAACCAAAAACATCTCTTTTTGATTAAGAGTAAATTTTGATATTTTTTATTAAAAAACTTGTCATATTGTGAGAGAAAGATTTTTTTATCTTCACAACATGACAAAAATTATTTTCTCTTTCAAATAATATTGATAATGAATAGATATAGTCCATAAACCTATCTATCTTTGCCATAAATCGATTTTTTGTAAAAATTTGATAAATGAATCGTTTAGAAGAAAAAATCTTTTAGAATTGATTTTAGAGTGATTTTAAAGTATTAGTAAATGGTAATATGAAAAGCTAAAAAATTTCCAAATACTTACTTAAAATTTTATAAATTTTATAAAATATTTTTTTTTTTAAAAAATTAAGGGCTTTCTCTAATAGTCTTGAAATATATATATCAAGACTATTAGTACTTTATTTATATACTCTTATACTTGAATATTTGAAAGAGATCGAAATTCCCATTTTATGGTATCTAGAATAGTGTAAAATTCTCATATTGGGGGGGAAAAATCTCATATTGGGGGAGTAAAACTTGTCATATTGTGAGGGAACTTGTCATATTGTGAGGATTCAGAAAACCGAAATTTGCTTAAATTTTTTTTTTACTATTTTGTAGTATTTTGCTAAAAATTTGATGTTTTTGTCATATTGTGAGGATGAATTTAGAGAGATTTTTCTCTATTTTTGAAAAATATTTTATTTTGATTAAAATAAGAGTAAAGTTTTTTAAAGCAAATACCATTTGTTAAGGGTGATTTTTTTGAAAAACTTGTCATATTGTGAGGCAAACACCTTTATTTCAAAAATGTTCCTCACAATATGACAAGTTTTTATAAATTCATTTGTTCAACTTTTTTCTTAAAAAAGATCAAAACTCCTATTTTATAGTATCTAGAACAATGTAAAATTCTCATATTGGGGGAGTTGAACAGGATTTGTCATATTGTGAGAGTGTGTATGCAATAAATATTTTTTGCCTCACAATATGGCAAGTTTTCATTTTTTTAAATTAATTAGACAATGGTGTTGAAAGCAATTTTTTGAATTATTGTGTTTTTATGATGTTATCTATTTTTAGACTCTAACTCTAAAAAGAGTTGACTATTTTCTACTAAATATTTTTTGATAAATTTTCGGATCTCTTTAGAGGCATCACTATCTTTGTATTTAGCAATTTTCATAAATTTGTCCCACAGATCTTTTTCTACACGGATTGTTTTATGTACTTTTTTATTTTTCATTATCTTCCTTAATGTATATATAAAATAAATAAAAAATACATACAAAATTATAACAGATATATGCAAAAAAGAATGAAACTTAAAATAATCATAGAATTAAGTATTGAAAAGCAAAATTTTCAAATAATGGCAATTGTAAGAAACAGATAATTAAATTGTGCATATTGAAAGATTGGCGGAGAGTTTAGCTCTCTTTCAATCCTACCCGGATGGCTTCATCCATAGATGTCTCTCCAGCTAAAAGCATCTCTTTGAGCTGATCAGCGAGAGTCTTCATTCCTTTTTGGATCGCCTTTTCTCTAATTTCATGATCGCTCACTTCGCCTTTAAGCATAGTGCGAAAATCATCATCCATGATGAAAAGTTCTCCGATAGCTTGGCGTCCTTGGTAGCCAGTGTAGTTACACTCTTTGCATCCTACTGCTTTATAGATGGTGGCTTCTTTTGGAAGGCTAAACTCCTCTGCATACTCCTCTGCGATAGTGTCTTCAGCCTTGCAGTGAGGGCAAAGTTTTCTTACAAGTCTTTGGGCTAAAACTCCCAGCAACGAAGAGGCTATGAGATAGTGTTCTATACCCATATCAAGAAGTCTTGTGATAGATGCTGTAGCAGTATTGGTATGGAGTGTAGAAAAAACTAAGTGTCCTGTAAGTGCAGCTTGTGTAGCTATTTGTGCTGTCTCTTTATCCCTGATCTCCCCTACCATGATGACATCTGGATCTTGGCGAAGAATTGAGCGAAGACCTGCAGCAAAAGTGAGGCCAGCTTTGACATTGACCTGGATTTGGTTGATATTGTCTGCTTTGTATTCTACCGGATCTTCTATAGTGATGATATTTTTATCTGGCGTGGCGATGCGCTGCAAAAATGAGTGGAGAGTGGTAGATTTACCGCTTCCTGTAGGACCTGTAACAAGGATAATGCCATGGGAGTTTTTAAGGAGTGAATCGAGCTCTTTTGTGAGATCTTCTTTAAATCCTAATTCTGTCAAATGTGGAATATCTTCACTCTCCATAAGCATCCGCATAACAACACGCTCACCATAGTATGTTGGAAGAACTGATACACGGATATCAAGCGTTTTACCGGCAATTTTTACCTGTGTACGTCCATCTTGCGGTATGCGCTTTTCACTAATATCGAGATTGGATATGACTTTGATACGGCTGATTATGAGATTAATGATTTTATTGTCTACTTCGGCATGTTTAATAAGAACCCCATCTATACGGAAGCGTACTACGCCTTTGTGTTCGTGCACTTCGATATGGATATCGCTTGCACGCTTTTTGATTGCCTGATAAAAAAGAGCGTTGACAAATTTGATAATAGGTGCAGACTCTTCACTTGTAAGCAAGTCGCTTGATGTGCGTAAAAACTCAGCTAATGAGAGATCCTCTTCGAGCTCTTCTTGAGCAGCAGTCTCTTGGGAAAGATTACTAAGCTCTTTGTCTGTACGAAACTCAAGAGCTTTGTTATAGAGTCTATCAAAAGAGTCTTCATCTAAAAAAACAATAGGATAGGTAAAGTCAAATTTTGCAAGATAATCAAAAGCTCTTGCAAGATGTTGTTTGGAAAGAGCTATATGAGTTTTTCCATCAATTGTAGTAAAAAGTACATAGTTTTTAATAGCTAATTTAAGATCAACCTCTTCTGGAAAAGAGGGTTCGAGATTAATATTGTGAAGTGGCTTGAGATCGAACACCTTTTTGTGCTCCTTTAACTTTTAATTTTTGTACAAGGATTTTATAATACTGTTCTTCAAGAGCATTGAGACGGGAAAGTCTCTTTTTAAGTTTTTGCATATCTTCACTGCTTTTGACAATAAATGGGGTAAGAATAACAACAAGATTAACCTTATCTCTAATCTTTTGTCTATCTCTAAAGAGATTTCCAGCAACAGGAATATCTCCTAAAAGAGGAATTTTTGTCTCTTTATCATCATATTTTGCTTTAATCAGGCCACCTAAGATGACACTCTCCCCATTACGAACAATAGCGTTAGTTTCAATTTGTCTTTTTGTTGTATCTGGAAGTCCTGGTTGTCCTCCAGCAACATCTTCTTGGATGAGAGTAGTTTTGATTGTTACTTTATTACCTGAAGAGATTCTCGGCTTTATTTTGAGTGTCAGACCAATATCTTGTCTTTGATAGGTATTTCTTGCTAAGTCTGTAGTAGAATTTCCTTGTACAGAACTTGTCAAAACCGAGACTACTTTCCCTACATAAATGGATGAATCCTTATTATTGACACAAAGCAAAGATGGTTCAGATAGGATTTCTGCTGCTCCTTCGCTACTTAAAAAGTCGATAAAAGCACCTAAAGCAACCCCTTCTGTTATTTCATCTGGCATTTTAAGTATGGAGTTGATGGCTCCAGAAACAATAGAGCTGCCTCCAAGATTCATTGCAGCAGTATAGAGAGCATTGGAAGTAACTTTTCCTCCTTCAAGACCATATTTTATACCTACCTGTTTTGCTCTAGATTCGCTAATTTCGACGATTTTGGCTTCAATATAGACCTGCGGACGCTCTCGATCAAGCATTTTTACCATCTTTTTTATCATTTCAATATCTTCGCCTTTAGCAGAAACTATCAAAGAGTTCATCTCTTCATCTACACTAATTGTTGGTTTTTCTGTCTCTTTGGGATACTTTTTCTTTGCAAGAAGTTTATCAAGCGTTGTAACGAGATCTTTTGCCTCTGCATTATTGAGAGGAATAACGGCTATTTGTTGTTCTGCAGCAGTATTTTTTGCATCCAATTTTTGGATATATGGTGTGAGTTTGGCTATGTTTTCGGTACTTGCGATGAGAATAATTGAATTTGTTGCATCATCACTAAGAAGTTCTATTTTATTTGTTGGAATTTTTTGATTGATAGTAGCTTTGGCCATTTTCGAAACTTGATTAATGATACGACCTGCCTTTGCATTTTTGAGTTCAATAAATTTGATCTTCATCTTACTAGATGGATCTTGATCTATAAATCTAGCAATCTTTTTAATAATTTCTACATTTTTTGGATAGTCAGCTATAACCATAGAGTTTGATTCTCTGAGTGTAATGATTTTTCCTCCAATAGAAAGGAACTGACGAATCTTTGCAGCTACAATATCTACGTTGGCATTTTTTATGCGAATGATTGTGGTACGCATAACACCAGGAGTTTTTGCAACAAAATCGAGCCCCTCTTTAACAGCTCTAGAGCTTCTTACGACTTTCAGATAATTTCCATCCTCTACAAGAGTAAAACCCCTTGCATCAAGTACATCGATGAGAATATTAAAAAGTTCGTCTTTATAGACAGGAGCAGAAGAGACAAAATTAATATTGCCTGGAACTGGTGTAGTAAGAAGAATGTTTTTATGGATAATTTTAGAGACCATTTTAATAAAGTCTTCTATTTTGAGATTATTAAATTTTATATTTACGGTCTCTTTTGCAGTAACAAAAACAGTCTTTTTCTCTTTTGCTGCCAACGAAGAGAAAAGAAGCATGGCAACCAGTATAATCTTAATATATTTCATATTCTAAATCCTTTTTCTGGTTATTTCTCAAGATAGTTATCTTGATAGCATTGTATTTATCGATATTGTTATAGAGTCTCAAAACATCAGAGTAGGAAGTAAAAGTTTTATTGTTTGCTCCAATGATTATATCTCCTTTTTGCAATCCTATTTTTGCAAAAATGGAGTTTTTCTTGATATCTACTACTTTGAAGCCTTTTAGTCTTTTAGTTTTAGGATCGAGTTGCTCTTTGATGGAGATGTTTTTCCAAATTTCATTGAAATGTTTTTTGTAGCGATCTATATCTCTTTTTAATACGGCAAATTTTACTTCTTCAGGATTATAAAGCATCTGTTCTTCTAAAGTAGTGCTATATTTTCCTTGCAAACCTTTCTCTTCTGGTTTGAGTTCATAATGTTTTCCATTTTTTTCGAATACCACTTTATCCGGATAAATTCTGATAAGTTTATATCCTTTAAAGCTCTCTCCAGTAGAAAGAAAGATTATTTTTCCTTTCTCTTCTATTACGATAATCCCTTTGCCATTTTCAGAGTAGAGGGCCTTGAGTTTTACATTTGTGAGTTTGTATACAGGTTTTTTAATAACTTTTTTCTTTTTCTTTTTTAAAGTTACACCAAAAGCTTTGGCAACATGGTAGTTTCTATAGAGATTTATAGAATATTTTGGTTCTTGATTGATGCCGAAATGGGGAAGTATAAAAAGGAGTGCAAGTGATACTATTTTTGCAAAGAGTGCAACAAGAGCGATACCAAAAATCCATTTAAAAAGAGATTGATTAATAGCTATATTCATACCGGTATTGACCCTCTTTGATTTTTTTCATCAAGCTTTGAAGCTGTCCAGGCAATTTGGAAGCAAAAAGATCTATCTGTACCCTCCTTTGGCGTAGATTGACATACCCTTTGATGCTGCCCAAAGAACTCTTCCCTTTGATCCATGCTTTTATTGGATAAAAAGGGGTGTAGAAGATGGTGAGATTAGTAAGTGTAATATTAGGGAGCAAGGATATCTCTCTATTTTTTTGAAAATGTTCGATTTTGAGAAGATTAAAAAAGATATCGGGATAGATTGCAATGTGCTCAAACTCTCCCATCTCTATATCTTTAAAAAAGAGCTTACCATTTTCTATATGCAAGGAGACAGGAGTCTCGCGAATTTTTTCATCAGATACGATAATCTGTGAAGGATAGAGAGCTTTTTCAAGTCCATAATAGAGTCTCGTTTTTGGTGTAAAAATGATAAAAAAGAGTACAAAAAGTAGCAAGTACGCAATCCACTTGAGCAATTTTTTCAAAGTTTAAACTCCATCTGTATATTTATACTCTTTTGATTTTTTCTTTTTATTTGTATGCTGTTTACTTTGATAAACTCATTGAGTATTTTATTGAAGATAAGATCTGCACTCTTAGCATCTACATTTTCTAAAAATACTTTGTAACGATCCACATTTTTATGAGCATCTTTTAAAAACTTTGCCACAAATGGTTCTTTGAGAAGCGCTAAGACTCTGCTTTTTTGTTTTTTCTTATCACCCCAGTAGTTTTTAAGAGTGTTCATCTTTATAGCTACTTTTTTCATCTCTTCTACTTTTTGATTTTGTATGGAGAGCTCTTTTTTGAGTTTAAAATTTTGTAGCAAAGTAATCCCAAAAACAATAAGCAAAAAGAGAAGTATATAGAATGGATTTATTCTATTCATCTGCTACACTTTACAATAAATTTTTTGCCATCGAGTGTCATATCCTTTACTCTCAACCCTTTTGTAAAGTAGTTTTTAAGTTCTTGTGCTCTCTTCGCATTTGAGAGCATAATTTCAAAAAGAATATTTTTTGAAAGATCGAATTTTATGAAATATTCATTTTTCTTCAAAGGAGTGCGTAGAATATAGTCAATTTCTTTTCTGGTGCTTAGTTGCTCTTTTTGTACTTTCTCTAAAGACGAAAGAATGTTTTTTATCTGAAAAGATGTTTGAGGAAGGTGATAGGTTGCTATTATTTGATTCTCAAGGGAGTAGAGCTTTGCTAAATCTTTTTTGAAAACAAACACTTGAACGGTATAGGCTAAAATGAAAATGAAAAGGACAATAACAGCTTTATAAATAAATTCTTCAGAGAGCCATGAGCTTCCATAAGCTTTTAAAGGCAAAGACCTCTTTGGTAGCTCTAAAGAAACTGCATCCAAAGGAGTGGTATCGTTTTGAAAAATATTTCTGGGTAATACAATTACAGATCCCTCTTCTTGTACAATAACTTTATCCTCTATTTGCACAGGATTTTTTAGGTTATAAAAGAGGAGCTGTGCTGGATAAATCTTTGCTATTTGTGATGGTTTGATATTGAGCGAAGAGAGTTTATTGAGAACTGCTTGATCGCTGTAAGCAAAAAACCAATACTCATCTTCCACTTTTTGTACCCAATAGCTATATTCACCAGAAGGAATGATTCCTTCAAAGATTGATGGTACTATTTTTTTTGCTTGAGATAAAGAGATATCAAGTTTCTCTTTGTGGAACCAATAAAAGGCTGGAGAGAGTATTAAAATTGCTTTTTTCGCAATGGGAAGGTTTTTTGTGTCTTTATCGAGAAAAAAGATGTTATCTAATTGCAATATCTTTCACCTTTGCTGTTGTTAAGTCATAAATGAAATGAGCAAAACTTTTGTTGCTTCTCTCTTCAATTTCAAGATCTACTTTGATAACAGGAACATAAAAAGCAATATCATATTTTTTCAATTCCTCTTTATCCTCTTTTGAAAGATGCAGCTCTTTCATTTTTGTAAATACCCCTTCTTTGTCTGTTGTAAGTTTTTGCAATGCTTCCTTGTCTAGGAAAGGAAGCATATAGTGTAAAAGTATAGGATTGATATAGTTAAAATCTATTTTTTTACTAAAAAACCCTAAGATTTTTACCCATGGGATTTTATTGATATTACCATCTTGTGTCAATGTTATATAGTGTTCTATGATTTTTTGAAACTTTTGAAAATTTTCAATACTTCCTTGAGCAAATCTTCTGTCATAGAGAGCTATCTCACTTCCTGGAAATCGCTCTTCCAAATCTTTATCAAGTGTATCTTCAATCATCGCTAAAAAGAGCTCTTTGTTGAGCACATTTGCATTTTGCAAAATTCTATCGAATAAAAGTATATAGTGGGAATTGATAAGCTGTTTTTTATTAACGGTTTTTACAAAGTTATTGGGGTTTATGCCGGTGGCTGCAGAAGAGAACTCTACATGTACTGTTATATTTTCAGCCTTAAGATCGATAGGCATAGAAAAGAGTAGATCAAGACCATCTGTGCTATTAATATCTTTTTTGTTTTGTTCAAGGATTTTTTTGATATCGTTGATCATAGAGACGCTTTGGAGAAAATTATGCTTCCCTTCTACTGTTTTTGCACTTTTGTCTACAAGTTCGAACCCTATGTAGATAAGAGAGGAGATAGCAACGATAAGAGCGAGTGTAATGAGTAAAACGATAGATTTTTTCAAGTTAATGCTTTTAAGTTATAATTTCGCAAAATTATACTAAAGATTAGGTAATGAGTAAAAATATTGTTATCCTGGGTATTGGTGCAGCTGTCCTTATTTTAGGACTGGGGATTTTTCTCTATTCACCAAAGAACGATACATCTCCTTTGACATCAATGAAGCAAACATCTACCAATTCCGTTGAAGAAGATATCACCATAAAAAAGCAAACAAAGAGTAGCTCTTCTATCAAAAAAGAGAAAAAAAAAGCGAAGCCCCAAAGAAAGATAGACCCTTCTATTAAAGCTGCCACCATAGATCATTACCACACCTATCTCATTCAAGTTGTTGATGAAAACCCAGAAGATAGAAATATCAAATTGGAAAAAGATCCAAGCAGTTATACCTATATAGAGGGAAAAGTGAGTGGAAAAGAGTTTGTTATGCGTGTGCCAAAAGTTGTGCTTGATAAACCTGATGTGAAGTTACGCATTACTCATCTCGAAACAAAAGAGTCTAAAACTTTAGATGCATCTTTTCTCTCCGAAGCTGCTTCTTTAGAACAAGGAAGCCAGTTTCGTGTAGATATCGATTTTGATCATCCCGATAATATACAAACCCAAACAAAAATGCCAGAGGAACGCTCTCCTTTCCCTGGTATACGTTAAAAGGAAAAAGTATGAAAAAAGCGTTCTCTTTGATGGAACTTATGATTGTTATCATCATTCTTGGCCTTTTGGCTTCACTTGTGCTCCCAAATCTGATTGGAAAAAGTGAAGAAGCAAAACAAAAGTTAGTGTGTGTACAGATGCAGAGTGTTGCTCAGGCTCTCAAGATGTTTAAGCTCGATAATGGAAACTATCCAGATACCGAAGAGGGCATCCAAGCACTTATAAAAAATCCAGATCCAGAGAAGTACCCTAACTACTCTGCTAAAGGCTACCTCTCTAACGGCCAGCTACCAAAAGATCCATGGGGACACCCTTTTATCTATGTCAAAAAAGAAGATGGCTTTAATCTCATTTCCCTTGGAGCAGATGGCAAAGAGGGCGGGAAAGATGAAAACAAAGATATAAGTTATGAAGATTGTCTCAAAAAGTAGTTTTACACTTTTTGAGCTTCTCATTGTCATTCTTATTATCTCCATTCTTTATGGTGTCTTTATTCAAAAGCTTCACACCAAAGAGCATCTATCAAAGTCACTGGGTCTGCAAGATATAAAGACTCTTTTTGAGGAGTATGATTTTAATGAAAGTGCAAAAATTACTTGCATCAATAAGTGTCAAGAGTGCTATATTTTTATAGATGGAATAAGAAGAGACAAGATAGAGGGGTTTTTTGATAAAGAGGTAAGTGTATACGATTTTGATATTCATGGTATTTTATCTCCTGTAAAATTTCCTCCACTTTTTGATGCAAATGGTAATCCCCAAGAGGTGTGCTTTGCCTATGAACTCTTTTCAAATGGTAGTAATTCCAGTTACATTGTAGAGTATAAAGATAAATTTTATATCTTTTATGCCTATATGAAGCCAGTAAAAGTAGTTGATTCTATTAGTGAAGCACAAAAATATTTTGATCCAAGTGAGTGGATCCCAACAGATTCAAGTCAATACAACTTTTAAGGCAGAGGATGATTTTTAAGTACAAAGGTATTGATAAAAAAAGTGGTAAGCAGGTCAAAGGCGTTATAGAGGCTACAGATTTAGCAGATGCAAAAACGAGGTTGCAATCACGCAATATCCTTTTTACTTCCATCAAAGAGACCTCACCATCTCTTTTTGGAAATTTTTCTTTTAAAAGAAAAATTTCTCTATCGAACCTTGAGCTAGCAACTCTGAGCCGCGATCTTTCTATCTACCTTAAAGCAGGTATTCCTATAGCAAATGCTTTGCGCCTAGCACAAAGCCAGTATGCCAGCAACAAAAAGATCTACAATTTTCTCTCCTCAGTCATCACCTATCTTGATGAAGGAAAGAGTTTTTATCAGGCTTTGGAAGCCCAATCTATCATTGATTTACCAAATTTCTACAAACAGTCTATAAAGGTTGCAGAAGAGAGCGGAACCCTTGAAGAGGTGCTTAACGAGCTTGCTACATTCTTAAAAGAACAAGATCGTATTAATAAGCAGATACAAAGCGCCTTTGCCTATCCTCTCTTCATCATTATTGTCTCCATTTTTATGGTTGGATTTATGATCAGCTATGTAGTGCCAAAGATTACCTCTATTTTTGTGCAGATGAAGCAAGAGCTTCCTCCAATTACACAGTTTGTTGTAGATTTTGGCAACTTTTTCAAATCCTACTGGATGGAGCTTGGTATAGGATTGCTCATTATCACAATCCTCTTTTCACTGCTGCTACGCTACAACAGCCGCTTTAAATATATGGTGGATCTATTAATGCTCAAGCTCCCTATTCTTGGAAAAATTATTCAGGTCTCAGAACTTGCACGATTTTCCTATATGGCCTCTGTGCTTTTGCAGTCTGGTATACCCTTTGTGCAAGCGATCAGCCTCTCATCAAAAATACTAAAAAACTCTGTTATTCAAAAGATTTTTGATGAAGCAGCTCAAAAAGTGGTAGAAGGCTCAAAATTTTCCAATGCTTTAATTAAGCATGACAATATTATAGATAGATCTTTTATCCAGGCGATTGCTCTTGGCGAGGAGACAAGCCAGGTACCAGTAATTCTCAAGAACCTCTCTGAGCTCTATCTTGAAGAGAATAGAGATAAAATCGCTATCTTCTTATCCTTGCTCGAGCCAGCACTGATGCTCATAGTTGGAGGCATTATAGGTTTTATTATTACCGCCATGCTCTTGCCAATCTTCTCTATCAATATCCAAGGGTGATTTAGATAGTTTTAAACTGTTGTAAACTAAAATATACAGTAAATAACAGTTAATAGAATAAGGATTATTGATGGCAAATATCACTATTTGCAACTTTAAAGGGGGAGTTGGCAAGAGTCTCATAGCCCATCAGCTTATCACCTCTTTTGGCTACAAAGGAGTAGAGATTGATCCGTATGGAAGCCTTGCTCAAAGACTTCCTCAACATGTACAAAAAATAGATATCGATGCAAAAGCGGTTCCTGAAGTAGATAGTGCGATATTTGATTTTGGGGGATTTGATGATATCAAACTTGATCTTGCTATCCAAAGAAGTGAACTTGTTATTATCCCATTTATTCCTACATTAGAAAGTGTCCAGGGAACTGTGGATACGCTCAATAAAGTAAAACTCTTTGACAAACCGATATTGATGGTAGCCAATATGGTGCAAAAACCAGCAGATGTAGAGGATGCACGATTTGTTTTTACAGATGTGCTACAAAGTGAAGTAGAGATTTTTTCAATCCCTTTGAGTATTGCACTCCAAACGGCTATCAATGAGAATAAATCTATTATCGAGCTTGCAAATCAAGGTGGTATTCGCGCTTATGCATATAAAAAAGCTAGCAAAATAATAGAAGATTTAAATAGTTTAATACAGTTATATACTAATTAAAACTGTTATTAACAGTTAAAACATATTACAAAGGAGAAAAGATGAATAAGTTTGCAAATGTAATAACAAGAGAAATTAAAACTCATACAGCTATACAAAAGAGAGGAGGAAGACCAAAAAAGAATGAAAGTGAAAAGAGGGATCAAAAGATTACTATAGCTCTTACAAAAGATGAAAAAAGAAAATTAGAAGAGATGGCCGAAGAAGAAGGGCTCTCTGTGGGCGTATTTGTACGAAAAACTTTGAAACAACAAGAAGTTATATAATAAATTTTTTTGTTTCTGGATCAAAGCATTTTTTTGGGTCTTTTCCAAGTTCCAATAGATAAAGGTGATAATACTTTTCAAGATTATCAAATTTATTGTAAACAATTTGCCTCTGAAGTTTTTTAAGATATGATTTAGGATTTGCAATATTTTCTGTAAAATGTTCCATATACCAGTTAGCAAATGGTTCAATGGATGTGGTGGGAACAATACATATATCATTGGGATATCTCTTTTTTTGTTTTCTGTTCCATGTAAAGATAAATTTTTTCTCCTGCTTGTCATAGAAGCAGTAGATCAGATCTCCTGTGATCTTCTTTATCTCTTCTAATCCTCTATTAATAGGTGGTTTTGTTTTTGTCTCTTTCATAGAAAGAAGTTTTGATGGAGTTTTGTAATGGGTACCAAATATCTGATTGAGTTCTTGAAGACTCTTTTTTATGATTCCTATGCGATTATCAGAGAATGGATCTTTGTGAGGCAGTGAGGAGTAGCGTCTATACATTTCATAAAGCTTTAATCCATATTTAGTGCGAAATCTACTACATATCTCTATATCTAAAGGAGTGTAACCAGCTTTTTGCTTTAAAGCTTCTACTATCATAGGCTCTATTTTAAACTCAATCACATTAGCTTTCTCTTTCCACCTGATAGCTCTTGCTAAAAATGGAGCAGATAACCAAGAGACCGCTTTTCCTTGAAAATGAAAATCACGTATCTGAATAGGGTTTTGTAAAATACCTATTGCTTCATATATTCTTGTATCATCTTTTTCGTTTTGCAAACCAAGGAGTTCTTTGAGGTCTGGTAAGGAGATGGTAAAGGTGACTCCTTCTCTTTCATATTTATAATAAAGTGCATTGAGAAGTCTATCTGGAAGTACCTGTTTTGGAGTTTTTGGAATATATCCATCCGTTAGACTATTATGCTTTTTGATCACTTTAGCTGGAATTATCTCTTTTTTCATAAAATTTATTATAGCATTTCCTTTATATATATTTTGTATAATGTTTCTTAAAAAAGGTCTTATATGAATAAGAGTTTGATTCTTTTTGGAATAGCAATTGGTAGTATTTTCTTAATACTTTTTATCTTTTTTTACAATCCATCTTCATCTGTTTCCTTAGATGATTCTCAAAATAATTTTCTTCAAAATTCATCTTCTTCGGAGCCATCTATAAAAATTACTTTGCACTCTAATAAAAAGAAAGAAGCAGTTGACATAAAAAGAGAAAAGAAAAAGAATATAGTAAAGAAAAAGCCTATAGATACAACGATTAAAGCAATATCTAGGGATCATGGAGGTAAATATTATATAGAATTAATTGATCCTAATCCGGAAGATAAAAATATTAAGCCAACTAGTAATCCTCAGCACTATATCCCTGTTACAGGTAAAATAGATAATAGCTTTTTTTATCTTAAAGTTCCAAAAGAGCTTCTTGGAAAACCTGACATAAAGCTTAGAATCATTAAACGAAATACCCATGAAATAAAAGAGATCCCAGCAACTTTTATGGATGATTTACCAAGTGTACAAAATGGTGAAAGACTAAATGTGACAATAGATTTCAATAAAAACACTATAAATACAAAGGTGCGTACTCCTCAATATGGAGAAGTATCAGCACTTCCTCATATATAGGTACCATTTTTTTATGGCTCTATTTTCTCTACAAAAAATCTCGGTCTTCTTTTTGTCTCTTTATATATTTTACCGATATATTCTCCAATGATACCAATAGATAGCATCTGCACACCCCCTAAAAAGAGGACAATGAGCATCATCGATGTCCATCCAGACACTGCTACTCCACTCAGTTTCGCTCCAACTGTCCACACGGAAAGCGCAAAACTAAGTAGTAATACGATAATTCCGAGTATCGTGATAAATCGAAGAGGGACTACGGAAAATGATGTGATCCCATCCCATGCAAATGCTAGCATTTTTTTGAGAGGATATTTGCTTTCTCCTGCAAAGCGCTCTTTTCTATCATAATAAACGATATCACTTTTAAGGCCGATAAGAGGGATGATTCCTCGTAGGAATAGATTAACTTCTTCAAACTCTTTAAGCCAAGATAGCGCTCTTTTACTCATGAGGCGAAAATCTGCATGATTTTCTATAATATCGACTCCCATCCAGCGCATGAGTTTGTAAAAGCCTTCTGCAGTAGCTCTTTTGAAAAAGGTGTCGGTATCTCTTTTTTTACGCACTCCATAAACGATTTCATACCCTTCATAATATTTTTGGCACATCTGTTCTACTACACTTATATCATCTTGCAAATCTGCATCCATGCTAACCGCTGCATCGCAAAGCTCTTCTGCATAGAAAAGTCCTGCAAGAAGGGCATTTTGATGGCCAAAATTGCGCGAGAGCTTAAGTCCTTTTATATGAGACTCTTTTGCAAAATCTTCTATGAGATTCCAAGTTTTATCTTTGCTTCCATCATCTACAAAGCAGATGAAGCTCTCTTGTGAAATGAGCCCCTTTTCGATGAGAATGTGGAGAAGTTTTTCTAACTCCTTTTTTGTTTTTGGCAATACTTCCTCTTCATTGTAGCAAGGTACCACCATAGCCAATGTAAATGTTTTATGCAACATAGATAAACCCTTTTCTTGCATAGTAATTAAAGAAGAATACAACCACCAATGCTACTGCTCTACCGCTATAGTAGTCAAGCCCTATTTTTGCCAAAGCCCAGACGATCAAAATATTGAGCCCCACAGCCAATACTGAAACACCAAATACAGCTAAAAACTCATGATGTACTTTTTCAAATCTACTTCCTTTGGTAAAGACAGTTTTTCTTGCTAAGAAAAAATTGACCACAAGCCCCATCATATATCCAATGATAATTGCCAAAGCGTAGTGCACACCCAAAAAAACCAGTAAAGAGTAAAACACATAGTCTACAGCTGTGGAGATAGCTCCAACGATAAAAAATCTTCCTATCATTGCTCTATAAACTTTATTATTTGAGAGTTATTTCCAAGAAGTTTTAAACTGTTGTTATCACTTATTATTTGTTTTAAACCGTTTAAAACAGCATAGTATCCAACTAAACCGAGCTGCCCGTACCCTTGAAAGTAGTCGATATGGAGATGGTGTTTCCCTTTTTTAAGATAGATGATCCCCTCGCTTTTTCCAAAAGGTCTATTTTGTAAAAATTCAAGCACATTTTTTCCATCGATGACAAGACGCACCCCATCGTCAGAATAAAGCACAAATTTTAGAGGTGCATCTTTGGAAAGTAAAAAATCACCATCTATTCTCATGACAAAATTTTTTTTATAACCAAGATACCCATATGTTGGATGTTTTAACTCATTTCCTCTTGGAAAGAAAATCTTCTCTACCCATATCATCTCTTTTTTATCCGGATAGATTTTATCATTGAGTGTATGTAGAGGTTTTGAGGAGTGAATTATAGTTACTTTAAAAATCTTTTTTGCGCTGTGGATATAAATACTATAGCCTATCCATAGCCAAAGAGTAAAAGCAAAAGCAAAAAGTCCCCAGCGCTTATCGAATCGCATGAAGCTTCCAGTAGTCAAACCATACCCTTTTATTGAATTCTTGCGTATTAAGAGGCTTGTAGTAGGTAAATGGACTAAAGAACCACCATGTAAAGACGATAGCAGCAGCTATCATGATGATACTTGACCACACAATTTTGCTTTTTGCCCTGATCTCCTCTTCATAGAGATACCATAAAAGCAATACCGCTAAGATATAGCTTATTGTAAGAGGTATAAAATAGTGATAGAGATACATCACCCTTGGAATCTGCCCCACAGCTATCATGTAAGAGATATAGATAAAGAAAAATCCAACAATATACTCAAATATTTTGCGATTTCTTATCGGCAATCCAAAGAGAAATACTGCTAAAACAAGTACTCCGCTTAAAATCACTGCAATAAATCCTATCATCCATGTTACAGGATTTCCTTGCAAATAAATATAGCGCACTTTACTTCCATGCTTTTCCCAACGATAACTAATAGCTTTGATACCAAGAGGCCATCCTATAAAAAGCGATCCATTTTCACCAGGCTTACAGAGATTCAGCCTTGGTACTCCCTTTTGGTAATTACTCATATATTTGAGATTATCTCTTAACATAATCCAAAAATATTTTGGATTGGCGGTTTCTCCCTTTTTTATAATTTCTTTATATTCCTTCGAGGCTGCATAGTAGCGATTGTCTATTACTTTTTGCCCAAGAGCAAAATGGAGATAGAATACGCTCAAAAATATTACTGCTGCTCCACCGAAATAGCTAATACTTTTTGTTAAAAGTTTTATACGTTCACCCAAGCGTAGATCTTTAAATACCCATAATACCCACAAAAGAAATAAAATAGCACTGTTTGCTTTTACAGCTAGCGCAAAGCCACTTATAATACCTAAAATGAGATAGTCTTTAATGCCTTTTGATTCATTATATTTTTTGACAAACCAATAGATTGCAGCAAATACAAAAAAGAGCTGTATAGATTCAAGCATTGCAGCGCGGCTATGGACAATAATGGCGTTATCATAAAGATAAAGAAATGAACCAAAAAATGAGATCCATGAGTTCTTGGTAAGCTCATATAAAATCAAAAAAAATAGAGCTACATTAAACCATGCAAAAAGAACTGGGAAAAAGCGATATCCTGCATAACTCATCCCTTTTGGGAAATGTTTGATATAGTCTGTTTTGTCAAAAGAACTCTTGTCTATATTTTTGTTTGGATGCAAGAGTACTTCTCCCAAAGCTATAAGCATCTTTCCAAGTGGAGGATGTGGTTCCATAAACATTACATGATCAATATATTTTTGGGCTGAAGCAATATGATAATTTTCATCCCAAAACTGTTTAGGAGGATTTTGATAGTTATAAAAGTAGGTGAAAAATCCAAGTAGAAGTAAAAAAGCAATAAAGATACTATTTTTTTTCAATGCTTCCATGAACAACTTTTTTGCATAATTATAGCAAACTCGGGATTTTTTTCTTGCTATTTAAATGATACTTTGTCATTTTCTATATAAGATGAAAGATCTAGAGGAATCCAAAGAAATGAGCCAGTATAACTCAATCTTTCAAGCTTAAAACTTTTCAAGGAATTTTTATCTATATAAATCCACTCATATGCCCCTGTACTATAATGGACAAAATCTCCATCTATAACAAAACTTCTATGAGCAAGTTGCTGATATAAAGCTCCTGTTTGCAAACTCTTGCCAAAAGTTATGACGGGACCATCTAAAGAGATAGTATCAAAACCTCTTTTTTTTGAAGATTGCAAAATATTCCATCGAAGGTATCCATGTTCATCCATGCCTTCCAACTTACAAACAAACTTTAGATTTTTGCTTACATATATCCAATCAAATTTTCCATCTCCTATATGGAAAAAATAGCCACTAAGAGCAAAAGTTTTGTTGACTACATCTTTTTGCACCTTTCTTCGTATCACCTCTTCTACAGCTGCTTTAGCATCTACAAGACCATAACCAAAATAGTCATTGTGTCCTTGTTCGTCATAAATATCACCACCTATTTTTCTTGCAGTCTGTTTCAAAATAGCTACTATCTTATCTCTTGTAAGCTCTGGATCTCTTTGCAACATCAAAGCGACAACTCCACTTATTTGAGGAGCTGCTGCAGAAGTACCATTGAATCCTGTCGTATCTGTAGCATAACAGTAGTCTGGATGACCAAAGGAACCATCTGCATATCCAAAAACTCCTCTAATATCTGTAGTAGCTATGCGAAGGGTTCCTCCGCCACTTGGGGCAACAAAATCAAGTTCTGGGCCATAATTACTATACCACGCAACATCTCCAAGATTGGTTACAGCACCTATTGCCAAAACAGAGGGAAGAGCCGATTCATCATTTCCCCAAAACCAGTCTCCCCTTCCTTCATTTCCACTTGCAAAGACAATAACTGTTCCTTTTCCATCTCTTCCATTATAGGCAACATCATTTATCGCATCTCTCACTGCATCTGCTACATCATATGTTCCCCAGCTACAATTAATCACATCCGCCCCATGACTCTTGGCATACCAAAAAGCTGCCACAATAGAGGAGACAAAAAGAGACTTCTCACTTCCATCTGGATAATTACCGATAAGCTTTATACCAATGAGAGCTGCATCATAGGCAGTCCCTTGCACTCCTCTGCCATTTTTTCTCGCCGCTATAAGTCCAGCACATGCAGTGCCGTGAAGTTCGAAATTGTTATCAAATGAAGCATTGTTGTCGTTATCTACCAAATCTATTTGGTCTACAAAGGCACCTTGAAGATCCTCGTGTCCTAAATCGAAGCCGTTATCAATCACGGCTACTTTGACACCTCTCCCTGTTGCATACTGCCACGCTTCATACACATTGAGATCAACATTTGGCACAGAGTAGCCTTGGCCTATATTGTAAAAATTCCACTGTTGAGAAAAAAGAGGATCATAACTTCTCATCTTTATGGGAACCAAAAAGTCCGGATGAGCAAAATAGACACATCCACTCTCATAGAGCTCTTTGGCTACAGTAAAAGTCTCCTCTATATTTTTCGTAAAAAGTAGTATATCACCGTTTTGAAGTTCTTTGTAAGGATATCTTGCAAGCCATTTGTTGGCACATTTATCTCTTTTTTTCAAAATAATGCGATTGGTAGCACCAATGGTTCTCTCTTTCGTATCTTTGAAATAGTGTATATTAAGAGAGCGAGTATGGTTAGGTAGAGGGGTGAGAGTTTGTAAAGATCCGTGAGTGTAATACTCCCACCCAAAGAGGGGGAGAAGGAGAAAAGCAAGAAGGAAATATCTCACTTTTTATTCTCTTAAATGCTTGGAAAAGTACTTACACTATTTGATGAGCTACTTTGCATACTTGATGAGCTCGAATGAGTAGAGCTTGAAGAGCTACTACTTTGTGATAAACTTGAAGAAATAGAGCTTTCTGATCTAACAGAATTGCTTAAAGAAGATGTTGTATCAGAAGAGGTCTCTTCAAAAGCATTACCAATTATAATTTTATCGTCTTGCACTCTAATTTCATTGAAATAGTCTGTTAATTTCGTCCATTTAAAATAGCCGCTCTCATCCATACCTTCAAGTTTCCAAACTTTTTCACTCTTTGCACTTTTATATATCCAGTCAAAAGATCCAGAACCATAATGGGCAAAATAACCATCGATAGGGAATTCTTTATTTTCAAGATCTTTGATAAATGCTGAAGTTTTCTCATTATTGACATCTCTTGTAGATTTAAGAGAGCCTATGATGATCTTTCCATTTCTTACATAAGATTTGCTGAAAAAATCGGTTAAATTTGTCCATTTAAAATAGCCGTTCTTATCCATGCCTTCAAGTTTATAGACTTTTCCACTCTTTGCACTTCTATACATCCAGTCAAAAGATCCAGAACCATAATGGGCAAAATAACCATCGATAGACAAGCTTCTTTTTGCCAACTTTTGAGCGATAGTAAAGATTTTCGATACTGAAGAGTTGGTTCCTTGAGTCACTCCACTTATCTCATCGCCTACTTGATGTTTGCTGCTTGAAGAGCTACTTGAATCGCTCCCATCGCTCAAACATGTTCCATCAGCCCACGTTCCACCATGGCTCTCGCAATATATTTGTGCCCTCGATTTTGTACCACTTGAACTGCTTGAAATACTTGTATTTTCATTCATAGATGGAAAATCTTGAGTGCTGTCTATGTGAGATGTATCTTCTACAGGGGTCTTCTTACCACTCAAACATGTTCCATCAGCCCACGTTCCACCATGGCTCTCGCAATATATTTGTGCCCTCGATTTTGTACCACTTGAACTGCTTGAAATACTTGTATTTTCATTCATAGATGGAAAATCTTGAGTGCTGTCTATGTGAGATGTATCTTCTACAGGGGTCTTCTTACCACTCAAACATGTTCCATCAGCCCACGTTCCACCATGGCTCTCGCAATATATTTGTGCCCTCGATTTTGTACCACTTGAACTGCTTGAAATACTTGTATTTTCATTCATAGATGGAAAATCTTGAGTGCTGTCTATGTGAGATGTATCTTCTACAGGGGTCTTCTTACCACTCAAACATGTTCCATCAGCCCACGTTCCACCATGGCTCTCGCAATATATTTGTGCCCTCGATTTTGTACCACTTGAACTGCTTGAAATACTTGTATTTTCATTCATAGATGGAAAATCTTGAGTGCTGTCTATGTGAGATGTATCTTCTACAGGGGTCTTCTTACCACTCAAACATGTTCCATCAGCCCACGTTCCACCATGGCTCTCGCAATATATTTGTGCCCTCGATTTTGTACCACTTGAACTGCTTGTTGAAATCATTGACTGTGATAGAGTATATGCGCTACCGCCTGTATAAGAATCTCCTCCACTTGTTGTAGTTTCTGCTCGAGAAAAATAGAGCGATTTTGTAAGCTCTTTTACATCTCCATTATCCAACCTATATTGCAAAGTAAAAATATTTTTTGGCGTACAGCTATCATCTATTTTTGCTATAATATCCATTGTAATCTTTTTGTTAACGTCAACACCATTTTCTATAAAATATCCAACATATTGAATATTTCCAGCTATAGCACTATTGTTTTTCTCTTTATACCAGTTGTTACCGTTATCAGAATAGAGTATCTCTCCTTTTTGTAAATCATCACTTATTTGGATATTTTGTAATTTTGCACAACCAAGATCACTTGTTAACAATATTCCTGTTTTAGACACAGTAGTATTTTGATTGAGTTCTACATCGATTATATTCTGTACACCTTGCAATGGTTTATTACCAACATTGACAGTGGCTTTAACGTTGATACTATCGCCAGTTTTTATAGCTGTTTTATCTGCACCGACATCGAGTACAGGAAGATTTGGATCCCGTGTAATACCATACTGAAACTCATATCCCGTAATATCGCTATCAGGAACACCACTTATTGTACTCAAAGCACCATAATTATTACAGGTTGGCGCTTTCTCCTGGATCTGCAAAAAGTGGTCAATAGGATCACCCGTTTGAGGATCAAATTTCGTGGTTTTAAGAAAATCTTTCAAAGACTCTTTATAGCTCTTATCATAATAATATTTTACAGCAAAACCCATTGAAGGATTATCGATATGGCCGAATTGCGAATTTACAAATTGCGATGCTTGAATGATTTTGAAATATATCCAGCCACCAGGAAAATTTTCCAAAATTTCTGGATGTAAGATCGTATCTTTGAACCTTGGAAACTCAAACAGTATACCTCCATGACGTGCCCATATAAGATAGGGTCTATCACTAAAGTAATCTGCTTGATCTGTACTTTTTGTCTCCTGTGGGTTTGTCCAGTCTATAGTATAACCTTCGGGTAAACGAGCATTTTGTGGAATAAATTTAGCAAGAACAAAATAGCTACTATTTGGTATAGGAGTCATCGTAATATAAGTTTTTTTTATCCCTTTAGGCACATAAACTTTCAAATTATAAAATTTATTTCCACACCATTTGTTTTTGTATTTTTTTGCTTCTCCATAAACAGAAAACCTTATAGATTCATTATAAAAAGAAAAGTTTTTAATAGTAAAATTTTTGAGCTCATTGACAAGGCCTTTAGTAGGAGCCAGCTGATGATAAGAAGGGTAATACTCAGCACTTAAAGTAGCTATAACAAAAAGGAGTCCCAGTAAAATTCTCATGATTTATACCTTGTATAGAAAGCTTATTAGTTTGGTTATTATATATTATCGAAAAAAAGAAAATTTATTGTTAATTGGAAAGATTTTTAAAGACTCCATTAAAAAGAAGGGAGAAAATATAAAAGAGGGGAACCCCCTCTTTTTTATATTATAGTTATTCAACTATGTACATTGTAACTGCATTTTTATATTGATTATAGAGCCAGTTGTTAAGAATAGTCCCTTGTACATTTCTTGCATAGAAAGTAGTAGGCACAATTGGCATTCCTTCAAAGGTATAAGCATAATCATTATTTGTATAACTGTTATTTGTAAGATCAAAATCAACCCATCCACCAGACTTGAACATCAAATCTCTATATGGATTACCCGCATCGTAGAGATTTGCTGGGTTAGTATTTGTATATTCAAAGAAGTGAACCTCTTCATGGATCAGGATTTCACAGCTTTCACTTGGTACACCAGAAACTTCTGAAGATTTTTTACATTTATTGCAGTGTTCGCTGTTATCTCTTACAACAACTTCATTACCACTTGGATTGATAGAGTATGCCCATTCTGAACCTGTGTTTGGTACAAATGGACTCTCTCCATAAAGATTGTCTGAAACATATGCAGTTGGCAACGTACCAGCATCAAACCAATATTTTTTTGTTGGAACTGTAAAATGTGTTCTTATTGGATATACATCATTACCATCACCCTCATACATTACGAAAATATTAGATTTTGCGATTGCTTGATCATATTCTGCAATTGCAAGCAACCCTTTATCTGTAATGTCTTGAACTTTTGTGTCTCCACCGATTGCATTCGTACCATTTGCTACAGTTGCAAAATTCTCTAAAGCAAGCATATTAAGACTCATATATCTTCTACCATCTACACTAGAAGCTTCTGCGTAGAGAGTCTCTTTACCCATAAGGTCATCATTGCCCACATCTTCTGCTTGGTGGCCATTAATATTTAAATTAAGGTTGTTACCATTTTTAACAGCATTATAGAAAACCATTTTATTCATAGCATCACATGGTTTGCTCCATCCAGAATGAAAAAACCATCTCGGATCATATTTTGCCAATCCAATTATTTCTACATAACCATGCCAATTTTCCATATGGAATTTACCATTTTGAACATTTTCTCTTCTTGGGTGTACTCCTACCTCAATTGGATTGTTTGGAGAAGCTTGTTGGCCACTGATAATCATAGAATCATCAGTTGATTTAAGTTTTATAACACCATTATCATCATAAAGAGTTCCTGTCCACACATCTCCAGGAGTTAAATAGATTGCGAAGTCCATAATCTCTTCGCTCTCTTTAGATTCCCTTACAACAACTTTTGCAACAATAGCTTTTTCAGTATTAGTGTTAACAACCTTGAGCTCCGTCTTCCAGTTGTTTACTGCATAATAGACTGGTGCCAAAAGATAGTCACCTGTTCCATCACACCCTACCTCTACTTTTGGCCCACTCGCCAATGCAGCTGTTCCCATCAATGCAAGTGCTGCAGCACCTGAAACAATTACCTTTTTAAGACTCATAGTCTCTCCTTCCTTTTTGTAAGATGTATTTTAGATAGATAAAACTATCTACTCTATTATCGTTACTTTAACAGAGCGATTATAACACACATTTTATAATTTTTAACTTTAGTGGGGTTTAAATTACTGATATTGTGCCTCTTCTATCGTTTTTGGAGGTACAATTGACTGATAAAACTTATGATACCAATTATCTTTGATAAAACACCATTTATCTTTTTTCGTGAAATTTTTATCATCAATTACTACTATACGATCAATGATAGCACACCCTCCATCATAACGAATATTGCGTAACACTATTTTTTTAGCTTTGTATTTTCCACCATGTTCCATCTTATATTTTTCTAGTTGTATTAGATACTTCTGATAAGGTAATTCATAAAGATAAGAGTGTTCATAGTCACCATTAATACGATACTGCCAATACTCTCGAAATCTTCGTATCAATCGTCTGTCTGCCTTTGTAATATTGATATCTTTGCCTACTGCAACATTTTTGATAGTGACATAGGGTGCAGGGGATTTAAGATTACATCCACTAAAAAATATTAATAAAGTTAGAAATATTATACGTATCATTTTTTACCTGACTTATATTGCAAAAGAATCTTATTTCTTTCTCTTAAGAATGTTTTACTATAAAGAAGTTTACGAATCTCCTCTTTTACATCTTCAAATTTTTTATATTTTTGTGCTTTGTGATAATCTTGAATGTAAGAAACTGAGCTCACTTCATCAAAGATAGGTGGCAAAAAGTGTTTTGGGCCATATTTTTGTATAATATTTTGAAAAAATGGTTTCATCTTTTTTATATCTAGATTTTTATACTCTTTAATTACTATATCTTTTGAAGCTATTTTCTTTGCTTCTTCAAGTGTTTTTCCTTTTGCTTTTATATAAAAATCTACCGCTTTTTCTGGATCTTTAAAATAGAAGATTACAAGATCAACTTTATCGCTACCCTTAAATTGATCCTTGTGATCTATATAATAAGAATAGAGTACTTTATCAGAAAGCTTGATACTGTTTTGAATATTTTTTACCATATGATTTGCTAAATATAATTCAGTTTCTACTTTAATTCTTGCAATGTCGTTATTATCAAGACCATATCTTTTGATATATGCATTGGCCAATATACGATTCTCTTCAGCCAGTTTATATGCACCCTCATCTGCAAGGCGAAATTTAAATACCTCTTGATAAAAAGTCTTGATAGCTTTTGTATCTTGATAAGAAACAGTAATATTTTTATCTGGAGAGATTTTTATATCTATAGCAAAAAGAGAGATAGCAATAAGACTCAATAAAAAGAGTTTTCGCATAGTTTTTTACCTTATTCTACGATTTTAGAAGATTATTGTAGCAAAATAAATTAACCATGAAAGGAAGGAGAGGTTAGAAAAACCTCTCTGAGTCGCTTGGTGCTGCAGATTGTACTTACAAATCCGAAATATAGTATAGCATAATTTTCCAATGACTTTTATCGAGACACTTCACTATACATGAGGTATAGCTCCGTTCACACTCTCTTGAGATGACTCCACAGAGCTTGATGAACTGCTGCTTGATGAACTGCTGCTTGATGAACTGCTGCTTGATGAACTGCTGCTTGATGAACTGCTGCTTGATGAACTGCTGCTTGATGAACTGCTGCTTGATGAACTGCTGCTTGATGAACTGCTGCTTGATGAACTGCTATTTGATGAACTGCTGCTTGATGAACTGCTGCTTGATGAACTGCTGCTATCACTAGAGGATTGAGAGCTGTTTTGTTCAAGAGCATTTCCAAAAGTGATTTTTCCATTCTCTATCAATACAGATTCTAATGTTTTGATATGCATCTTATTAGAATTTAATCTTACCCAGCGAAGATATGTTCCATCAAATCCATCTAGTTTGGCTACAAAAGATCCATATTTACTTACATATATCCAGGCATAAGGATCATAATTCTCTGGATTTGAATCTCCATAGTAGACAAAATATCCATTGATATTATATGACTGCCCAGCTATTTTACGAGCAACATTGTGTGCCTTCTGGATAAGCTGCAGTGTTCTCACGCTATCACTAGAGGATTGAGAGCTGTTTTGTTCAAGAGCATTTCCAAAAGTGATTTTTCCATTCTCTATCAATACAGATTCTAATGTTTTGATATGCATCTTATTAGAATTTAATCTTACCCAGCGAAGATATGTTCCATCAAATCCATCTAGTTTGGCTACAAAAGATCCATATTTACTTACATATATCCAGGCATAAGGATCATAATTCTCTGGATTTGAATCTCCATAGTAGACAAAATATCCATTGATATTATATGACTGCCCAGCTATTTTACGAGCAACATTGTGT